>NZ_LMOM01000050.1 GCF_001424185.1 Deinococcus sp. Leaf326
GGGAACTTCTGTGCGTCGAACGTGGACGAGCTCAAGGCCCGGTTGGTCAGGGCCTGGCAGCGCGTACGCTACATCCAGCTTCCACAGCACTTGATGGACTCCAATTTATGCCGAGATCAATAGAGTCCAGCAGACCTAAGCGTTTGAGGTCTGCTAAGTGCTTGTAGAAGGTCACACGGGAGATGCCCAGATGCAACGCGAGCAGCTCGACCGGCTGGTGAAAGACAACCTGAGCCACCTCTAGCGGCTGGTCCTTGGCCTGGAGTGTCTTCACAGCCACTGCATGAAGGGTCCGGTAAATCTGGGTGGCAGTATGCGCTAAAGGCTGTGCCAGTCGAGCTAAAACGCTATCAGGGGTGAGGGGAGAGGCTTGAAGTCGGACTGCTACGGTCTTGGGAATGGCATACGACACCTTGAACCGCCCTTCCCGAGGCGTTTACACTTAGGGCCACTGTCCAGGTGGGCCGGGTGTGTTTACGCACTCGGTCTTTTTTGTGACTTGAAGGTAACACGTCTCTCCGTAGGATGCGATAGGGGGTGAGCTCACCCGGCAACTAATGGTTCATCCCTATGGAGGCGTATGAACGAACAACTTCAATCACTATCCAAGATATTTACAGAAAAAATACTTAGAATCCCAGATTATCAAAGAGGGTATGCGTGGAGTGAGAGAAATCTGTCAGACTTTTGGAACGATCTTTTAATTCTAAAAGAGACTGATAATCATTATGCTGGAGTGTTGACTCTTGATGATGTCAGCGCACAAGATTGGCAAAATTGGGAAGAAGATGAGTGGATAATAAGGCATAAAAGCTATAAACCTTATCATGTTGTTGATGGTCAACAAAGACTAACAACTTCTTTAATATTGATACAATGCATAATAGAGAAACTTGATGACAATGATAAATTGAATTTCAATTCAAAAGAAGAAATAAGAAAAAAGTTCATATTTGAATCTAAGGACGAGGGCATATCCAGATCTTATCTATTCGGTTATGAAAAGGATAATCCTAGTCATAATTGTTTGAAGATTAAAGTATTTGACGAACACTCTTTAGATCACACTTCCATAGAATCTACTATATACACTATTAATCTTTTAAACTCTAAAAGATTTTTCAAAAGTAAGCTAGATCAGCTTACCCTAACAGATATCGCAATTATCTATAAAAAGCTAACTCAAAACTTTCTATTTAATATATACACTATTAGCAATGAGATAGACACATTCGTTTCATTTGAAACAATGAATAATAGAGGAAAACCCTTAAGTCATCTTGAACTCTTAAAGAATAGACTAATCTATTTATCTACTAAAATTGATGCTTCTCCTACAGATCGGACTAAACTTAGAAGAGTAATTAATGACGCTTGGAAAAATATTTATCACTATCTTGGCAAAGATAGCAATATGCTATTAAGAGATGATGAGTTCCTATATTCTCATCATTTATTGTATTTTGCTCACTCTGGAGAGAATAGAGTTGACAGACTATTTAACACTTTCAATTCTGCAACAGATAATAAGTATAAAAAATTCCTATTAGAAGAATTATTTACTATCAACAATATTGATGATCATGGTGGAGAAGTTACATTAGATTTCATACATAATTATGTTATGAGTCTCAATAAATCAATTCAAAGTTGGTTTAAAATCATGAATCCTTTACACAGCGATTTGAATCCTGTGGAAAAAGATGCATTGATTAAAATGAGAGAATTTGATCCTATAGTTCCAGAAAATACTCTTTTATTAGCCCTTTATATACAAGAAAAATCCTCAGATAATAGACGAGCATTCTTGGAATCATTCGAAAAACTTATGTTCTCCGCTAGAATATCATATCTGGGAGACTATGCTGAAGATCTTGTGAATTGGGCCTATGAACTGTTCAACAATAAAGATACTGCGATTAATTTATCACTTACTATGGATAGGATAGTTTCTAACGAACTTAATCACACTCAGATTTTATCATCTCTACTTCAATTTAGTAGAAATGGTAGAGGATTTTATAGATGGCATCTAACTAGACACATCTTACTAGAATTTGAAAGAGACTTAAAAGCTAAAAATAAGACTGGGGCAGATAAAATAACTTCTGAATGGTTATATAATTATGATATAGATAATAGCATTGAACACATTTACCCCCAAAATCCCAAACCAGACGGCTGGAGAACAGAATTTGAAGGTATTTCCTCTCGCGAAAAAAATATCCTCAAAAATACATTAGGCAATCTCGTCGCTATTAGCAAATCTAAAAACTCATCTCTTAAGAATTCATCCTTTGAAGAAAAGAAGGGTAGTAAATTAAAGGGTATAGGCTATAGATACGGCACATATTCAGAAATATCTTTATGTGATTATGATAAATGGGGACCGGAGGAAATAATCAATAGAGGAATCAGCATACTTAAGTTTATGGAAAAAAGATGGAAGATAAAAATCGGTAATAATAATGATAAGATGAAAGTCCTCGGCGTAGATGGAGTCGCTAAAAAAATAGGCATGATTCCAAAAAAATAATCCATAATTAAAATGGTGTTGGTTGAGATATTCAACTTTCCCATCTTTAGCTTACTGCTTCAAATCCAGGCATAGAAATGCCCCTACCACTGGGGTAAGGACTGGACAGGCGTAGAGCTGTTTGGGCTTACTTCTTGGTCGTGCGCACCGCCCTGGGCTTGGCCGTAGCCGGGGTGGGTGCAGCCTTTCTAGAGTTCCCAAGGGTCTGGCCCTTCTCGTAGCTAGAGGTCAACTTACGGCGGGTTTCCTCGACCATTGCGGCGAAGTCCACCTCACCAGCTTCGACGGCTTCCAGGCTGGCTTTAGGAACAGCAGCGCGGCGGTCGTGATCTGCCCGAAGCGTGCCGCAACCTTGACTGAGTTGGGGCAGCCTGACCGCTACACTCTTCAGATGACAGATAGTAAGGCGGAAGTCGTTAAGGCTGGGGCTGCATCAAAAACAGCTACGAATAATACCCAGAATGAAGAGCCCTTGGACTGTTTCGTCATTATGCCTATTAGTGACCAACAGGGGTACTCCCCCGGACACTTCACGCATGTATATAGGGACATTATCAAACCCGCGTGTCTAGCAGCCAACCTAAGACCACGCAGAGCCGATGAGAACGCAGGCACTAACATAATACAGCACGAAATACTTATCGAATTGCTTAGTGCACCTATCGCTATATGCGATCTGAGTAGCAGAAATCCAAACGTCATGTTTGAATTAGGGCTTAGGCAAGCATTTGATAAGCCAGTCATACTCATACAAGATGAATTGACACCTCAAATATTCGATATCTCTATGCTCAGATATACAACATACAGAAGCAATCGTCTTTACAATGAAGTAGTAGAGGATCAGAAGAAAATCGCAGATGCTATTAGATCAACCATCAAAGATTCTAAATCCAATAAATCAGTCAATTCACTTATAAAACTTTTGTCAATCAATAAAGCTGTTTTAGAAGCTCCTTCAGATGATGATGTAGAGAAGTTTGCATTAAAGTCTATGCAGCTACAACTAGATAGAATATCTGCTGATATCAATAGGCTCTCTCAAATTGATAATTCTAAAGATACTGTTATGCCCTCCAGGCTAGTCACGAGAAAGTTTAGTCGTATTCCTTTTACTGAATCGGAGCTAATGCTCTCGAGAAAGATAAGTGGCTTGAAACCCAAAGATCAGCATATTGTACTTAGCAACGGCCGTCCTTATTTCCTACCACTGCTTATGACAAGAATTGTAGACAATTTAGATTTGGCCGACCCTTTCTACACATTAAAGCCGAATAACATTTCTCTATCTGAATTCGTGAATGACTATCATAATGTCGTGGATGAAGTCTTAGCAGATATGGACTAAATAATAAATGTATCAGCAAACAAACATTTCGTTACGCTGTGGGTTGGTTAGCTTCTCGACCTGCTCACTCAGTTTGAAATAAGGCATAAAGGTAGCGTATAAGCTCCATTCCGATATAGCAACAGTGATAACCGAGAGTAAGACCAATTGGCGCGGGCTTAGAGCATGTACTGATGGTGCCGCCTCGCCACACTTCATTTCAGGAAACTAAGGGCAATACGCCCTATGCTATACTATGAATAAGGACATTAACGACATCATACCGGACAATAACTACCGATTCCCCGTCGTAGATGTCCTAACATAAAGAATAGGATAACTAATACAGATAACCTATGAAAGGACATTAGATACATGACTAATACACGATCCAACGCATACTACATCAACGAAGTTATAGACAGTGGTATTCTAGCTTCAATCTCTTCAGCTCACGGGCAAGTTTACACGGCATATGTTCGCTACTCTAATGGCGGTGTAAACAACGCATTCCCCTCCCAAGATAAGTTGGCTGGTAATTTAGGACTGGATGTACGCACAATCAGACGAGCAATCAAGGAGCTAAGTAGCCTTGGATATATCAAACAGGTCAGCAGCGGCAAGGGCAAGGGTAGTAAGACCTCCAATCTGTTTACTGTAAACATGCCCAGCCAACTCGGCTTCCCCAAGAGTGCTACGCAAGCTCCAGTCCCGCCTTCAACTACTCCTACACCTGTTCAGCAGCCTAAGCCTCAACCTGCACCCGCAGCAGCTCCAGCACCTACACAGGTCGTACCTGCACCTTCTCCAGCTCCTACACTTCAGTCTGCCTCAATCTTAACGCTTGACCAGATCCAGCAGCTTAAGGATTTACATTGGGGCTTCAATTTAGATAGCCCTTCAATGATTGAGAAGCATCCTACTGTGGATAGCCTTACTCGTTATGTAGAGAAGGTGGTCAGTCCTAGCAAGACTTTCGAGTCCATCTTGTTTGACCTTAAGATTGAGGCACTAGAACCCATCGAAGAAGAGCTACCCTTCTAAGCCTTATCCATATGCCCTCGATCTGCTTTAAGCAGGTTGGGGGCTTCTTGTGTTATGTAAGGTCGTAAACGTAAGCCGCTCTCTTGACAAGTTCTATTCCCGAGCCTATCTTGCCTTATCCCTTCCACAATCGAAACGGAGCAGACACCGACCCGGGTAGGGTAGACGGTAAAAATGTTCTGTAAGTGCGGCGGTGTGTGCCGCACCACACGCGACGAAGAGAAGAAGAGCAGTCGCCACCGACCGACCAAACGGAAGAGCAGGCCAGCCGACGGAGGGGACAAGACGGGGCCACACCGAGAGGGGGCAATAGCCCTCTTGTGAAATAAATTACTTACCTGTAGCGTAAGTGCGTTTAATGCCGTCTGGATCGGCGTTATAGGGAGTAACCCTCGGGAAGATCTGCGAGGCCGCCTAGGGGGCATTCAGCGCCACTACGGGCTATGCCAGCAGACCAGCTCCTAGCAGTCGAAGTACGGTGTCACTGCGGATGCTCTCGCCGGTTGCGGTCCTCCAGATGCTCTTGCCGTTGGTGACATCGAGCGTCAGCAGCTCGTTAGCAGCTAGCAGGGCTTCGAGCGTGGCATAGCGGTCTGACGACCAGCGCATCTTGTTCTTCATGGCCTGCGGGATCTGGTGGGCGATGACCTGGAGCTGCGTCCTGCCTTCCAGGCTGGCCCCTGGGGTGGGTACTGCCGGTGCTGTGGCTGAGGCTGGGGAAGTCGGGACAGTGTTGGACTTGTCCATGCTCCAGTCCCTTCCTGCCAAGGCCTGCGTGAGCAACTCCCCGACCTGAGCCGCTGTCATGCCCTTGAGGCGGTCGTGAACCCATACCGGTGCTCTGACCCGGACTGGCCTGGACTGCTCGTCCTCAGTCAACATGCCGCCGTCCTGGTACTGCCGGAGATTCTTCCAAGTCATGCCCGGATGTTACGCCCGGTTGTCGGTTGTAACAATCGGATTTCTTCGGGTGTAACGCCCATTGATAAAGCTGTTTATCGTCGGGTGGGCACTCTCGACCTCTCCCGCGTCGGGATGACTGGCGGCATCTTGGGCGCACTCCCCAAGAGGGCGGCAGGCAGCCTGGCGTGGCCTTCTGTCAGCTCAGGGTACGGTGTTCCAAGATGACCCGCTTCAGCCCTTCCACGTCCAGCAGGGGCCTGCTCCGGTGAATCATGCGGTGGCAGTTCGCGCACACGACCGCTAAGTCACTGAGCTTAGTCTGGGTTGGCCCTATGTCGCTGAGTGGCCGGATGTGGTGACACTCTGCGAAGTCTTCCCCGAGCGGTCCATAGAACTTGAGGAAGTCGAACCCACAGACCTCGCACTCCAGGCGGCCACCTCCAGCTCGTTTAGCAGCTACCAGCTTTCGACCTACGACCTCTCGGTTACGCTCCCTACGCTTGTGCGCTCGCTCCAGCAGACGACCTTCGGGGAAACCCTCATCCTCGGTAGTCGCAGCTTCGGGGGTTTCGTTGCCCTGCTCGCGTATGGCTTCAGCTAGTTGGTGCAGCTCCTCCGGTTGATGGGCGTACAGATCCCACACCAGCCGGTCCCCCCGACCGCCTCTCCACATGCCCTTGCCTCCCATCGAGGGGTCACAGGCGCGGAGATTCTCAATCTTCAGGGCCACACCGTCCGGGTTGCGGAAGTTGGCTGCACGCATCTCGCGGGGATGGATCGGCAGTCTGCCGAGCAGGTCACTCAACTCAATGACCTTCGGGTCGTTCTTCCCCAGTCGGCCATAGCGAACGTACAAGTCGAACGCCAGAATCAGTTCGTCCATCTGCCAGTCTGGGTTCCTCGACACGCCTCACCCTGGCATATGCAGCAGCTCGGCGCTTCCTGACCTGCACGCTTCCTCGGTGCGGAGATTTGCCGTATGGGTGGGGGGTAGTTTTTCTGGCAGGGGCCTTCAATCCGGGATAGGAGATGCCTGAGCATTAGCAGCAGGTTTCCCTAGGGATCGGTGGCGGGGAAGGTCATAGGACCAGATATGGCCTGATTCGACCAGGCGCACACGCATCTTTGAGATTTTTCTGGTGACTTTACCCGTCTACCACGTTGAATCTGCCCAATTTGGTCTGGAATGGAGCGTATCTCGCCTGTTCCGGCTCAATTTCCTCTGATTCCTGCCAATCTGCACGACCTCCAGGCGGCCACACTGACCTGCTGGTATCCCTCGCGGGTATGGATCGGGCGCTGAAGAATCTCTGACCGGGCATGGTGCGGCACACTACGCCGCACTTACAGAACATTCCTCGTCTGGTCGCCTGACCTGCGCCAGTTTTCGGCAGGTGTAGTAACCCTCAGACAGAATCCGAGGCATCTCTACGGCGTTCCTATGGGCTTATGGATGGGTCAGGGCATCCCATATGCCTGCCTGTTTCAACCGGTGGACGAGTAGAGCCCCTGGTTTCTTCAGACCTTGCCATTCCTCCACGTCTGCCTTGAGTCGAGTCAGAGCATTTTGGAGCTGATAGAGGCTTCCTAGCCCTCGATGTTCCCCCTCGATGCATCGCCAGAGCAACCAACGCCAGAAATTCAGGTTGGTCGAGTCTCCGTAGCCTGCCGCCAGCGCGTGAGCATAGCGGTCTATCGCCTCTCCTCGGTGCTGTTTGTGCGTGTCAGTCAACACATCCAGGCTGTAGACGTACTCTTGCGCCTCACCTTTACAGTCATTTACTAACGGGTTTTCAGTTATTCCGGGATTTAACGCCCACGCTGTCAGGTTTTGCAGTTCCACACGCGCTTTCTCTGGTCGGGAGTGACTGTTAAGTTCGTCCAACTTCCGCATGAACGCCCACGCGGTACGGGTGCCGGACTCCACGTCTGCTCGCAGGTCGCGCCACTGGTACTTGAGGTCGTCATACCGCAGGCGTGCCCGGTGCCCTGGCTTGAGCGTCACGGCAAAGAGAGTGCCGTCCTTCCGGGTCAGGTGGCCGTACTGGCTGACATGCCCTCTATTGATCACGGTGAAGATCTGAATTGATAGACTTGGCGTATGCCTGGTTGGCAGCCCACACACTACTCGCGCGCACAACTCGAAGAGCGCCGCCTGGCCGCTCTCGAATGGATTGAGCGCGGAACTCACCGGACGGTCTACACCTGGAAAGCACGACTACGRCGCAACGGKGGCCTKMAGGCCACCGTTGCTGCTGGTGCGATCTCGCGACTCACAACCGCACAACACGAGCAGTTGCGCCTCCTCCTCCGGGAGGGCGCGGTGCACCACGGGTTCCCCGATCCGACGTGGACAACACGTCGGGTCACCGATCTGATTGGACGGCACTTCGAGGTGTGGTATCACCACGACCACRTCCGAAAAATCCTTCGTCAGTTGGGATTTACGCCTCAAATGCCGGATGGACGTGCAGCTGAGCGCAATGAACTTCGAATCGCATCCTGGAAAGAACAGGTCGCGCCGGAGTTGGGAAAAAAAGGTCGCTGAGGGCGCAACACTCGTCTACCTGGATGAAGTCGGATTCTCGTTGAAGGGTGTACGGCGACGGACATGGTCAACCAAGGGYGTSACRCCCTTGGTCACACTTCCAGCGAACTGGGAAAAGCTGTCGACGATCGGGGCGATCACGTCGGATGGACGCTTCTTGCAGCACACGAAGTCCGGAGCGATTCGCAGTGGGGACGTCATCGGGTTCTTCCAGCAYCTACTCCGCCATATCCAGGGGGAGATCGTGGTCGTGCTGGATAACGCTGGGATTCACCGGGCGAAGGCCACACAGGCGTTCGTGGATCTCCACGAACGCCTGTCACTGATGTTTCTGCCACCGTACGCCCCAGASTTGAATCCCATCGAGTTGGTCTGGGCCTATGTGAAGCGGAATGTGTTGGGAAACTTCTGTGCCCGCTCGGTCTCCACCTTGAAGGCGAAGCTTGTGACGGCCTGGCAGCGTGTCCGGTACATTGACCTGCCGCGTCAACTGATGGATTCCAACTTATGTTGGGAAACTTCTGTGCCCGCTCGGTCTCCACCTTGAAGGCGAAGCTTGTGACGGCCTGGCAGCGTGTCCGGTACATTGACCTGCCGCGTCAACTGATGGATTCCAACTTAGGCCGGTATCAATAATCCCGGCCCGCACCCGGCCTACTGGCGCCAGACGTTCATGGATGGCACCGACATGGACCCGCGCATCCGCGACGGCGAGAGCATCTACTACGACACCGACAAGGTCAAGCCGGACAAGGGCGTCTACGTGGTACGTCACGACGGTCGCGCCCTGGTGCGCCGTTTCTCTCAGTTGCCGACCGGTCCTGCATGGACAGCTGACAACCCGGCGTTCGCCCACCAGTTCATTCCCGACAGCCCCGCTTTCACTGTCCTCGGCAGGATTTACCGCGTGGTTGGCATCCGCGATGGTAAGGCCCTCAACTAAGGAGTCGATACGCGATGCCCGCCAGCCTCTTCCTGCCCCGCAGTCATCTGTGAACCCACTACACCCTCCAGCTGTCTGGCATCGTGCAGGCCAGCATCCCCTTCGCCCCGGCGGACGATGACGATTTCGACCTGATGCACAGCGTAGAGATCATTTTGCGCGGCGCGCAATACCACCCGCACGCGCGGGCCTTCCAAGTAACCGGCAGCAGCATGAACGACGGTACAGCGCGGGCAATCCGACACGGAGACATCGTGCTGGTGAACAGCCAGGATGCCTTTAACACCTCGCGGCCATGCCTCTTCGAGACGCCGAACGGATACATCATCGAGAGCCGGTCGCTGTTGCGCGGATGTACGTGATTAGCGACGCAGGCTGATCAGGACATCAACGGGGTCCTGACCGCGCAACCGCGCGGTCTCCACCGTCGACTTGATGCGCATGTACGTCTG
>NZ_LMOM01000051.1 GCF_001424185.1 Deinococcus sp. Leaf326
GGGAAGAGCAGTGGCTTGATCGGTGGTCATGCGTCAGCTTGCCAGACACGTGTGAAAACCGTCTACAGCGCCAAAATCCGTGTTTAAGTAGTGCTAGGAACAGCCCTCGCCCGGCAATCCCAAATTTTCGAGCAGGTCAACGCTTCTCTGGTCGATACCCATGTCCAGAAGGGCACTCTCGCCGAATGGTTCGACGAACGCGGTGGCCAATACGAGAAACACGCTGTTCTGCAGCAAAAAATCCAAGCGCAACTCACCCCACCCCTGCTGGCGGTCTGTTTCGCCCTCGTGTGCTTCGCACTGATGCTGACCCTGTGCGCGCCTCAACTCCGCCTCCTGCTTCCCTGATCCTTCCTCGCTCCAGGAGTTTCCTATGCCCAACTTTGCCTACAGTGGCTTCAATCCCCAGGGTGCGGTTAAAGGCGTCATCACCGCAAAAGACAAGGCGGCCGCCCTGGCCGATCTGAAAGAGAAGAACATCACCGCCAAGAGTCTCGCAGTCGCCAGCCCCCTGAGCCAGAACATCAAGCTGCGAGATCCTCTTCCCAGCGGCACTGACATGAGCCTCCTCTGTAGCCAGCTCGCCCTGATGGACCGGGCCGGCGTCAACCTGCTCGAAACCATGACGTCTCTCCTCCAGACCACTGCCAATCAGAAGCTCAAAGACGCCCTGCATGACATTCGAGACGGCGTTTCCCGTGGTCAGGAATTTCCTATCGCCCTCGGCCGACACCCCCTGATCTTCGACAAATCCTTCGTCGCGCTCGTCAAAGCTGGGATTCGCACCAACACCCTATCGACGACGCTCGACCGCGTGAGCACCATGTACGAACGCAACGTCAAGGTGACCCAGGAAGTCCGCGGTGCGCTCGTTCAGCCCGCGATCACCATCGCCATCGCCATTGCCGTCGTGATCCTGCTGTCCATCATGGTGATTCCCCAGATGCAGGGCATGCTGGAGGGTCTCAACGTCGCCCTCCCGCCCCTGACCAAGATCATCCTCGGCTTCTCGGCCGTCGTGCGAGGGCCCATTGGCCTCCTCCTGCTCGCCGTCATCGTCGCGGCCGTCATCTTCGTCCAGCGCTACATCAAGACCGATCAGGGCAAGACCAACTTCGATAAGTTCGTGTTGCGTATCCCTAAAATTGGCGATCTGGTCCTCCTGGGCAGCCTCAGCCGCGTCAACCGGACGCTCGCCACCCTCCTGAGCAACGGCATCGCCAAAAACGAGGCCATCGGTATCGCCGCCGAAGCCAGCGGCAACCGCGTCCTCGAAGACGTTCTCCTTCTCGGCCGCAAGAGCGTCGAGCGCGGCGATCACCTCTATACCGTGCTCGAAGCCCACCCCAAACTGTTCCCCGCCACCATCACCGGCATGGTCCGAACCGGGGAATCCAAAGGTGAGCTCTCCGAAATGCTTGACCGCGTTTCGGACTTCTACGAGCGGCAAGTCGAGACGGACGCCCGCAACCTGACCAAGTACATCGAGCCGTTCATGATCGTCTTCCTAGGCGTCATCGTCGGCGGCCTGGTCCTGGCCGTCATGCTCCCACTCAGTGAAGTCATCAAGAACCTGAGCACCTGAACTGAAGGAACGCCTGCACCCCCCGGCGTTCCCGGGGGCTTCGTCTGCCGGAAGGATTGCCATTCATAGCGCCAGGAAGGACTTCATGACCCAGAATCCACACCCCTATCAGGGGCACAACGTACCGGTCAACCAGAACCGCCCACACCATGAAGGCATGAGAGAGGAGGGATTTACCCTGGTCGAGATTTTGATCGTCATCGCCATCATCGGCATCCTGGCCGCCGTTCTCGTGGGGAACTTCAGCGGATCCCTCCGGACAGGCAACCGTACAGCTGCCAAAGCCCACGGCTATCAGGTCAGCCTTGCGATCCAGCAGTGGCTCAGTCAGTCTCCAGTCCGCACCGTAAGTAGCCTGACCGGGCTGAACTGTGCGCAGGGCTATGCCCTCATCAGCACAGGCCCACAGGCCAACAACGCCCTGGCGAGTGGCCAGCTGGGCTGGAAGGCTCCGACCGGGTCCATCACGTGCAGCATCGCCCAGGGCACCAGTGCCCGCACCGCGCTCGTCACGACCAAAGTCACGGGCGACAGCAAGACCTTCGTCAATGGGGAAGCGCAGTGAATACCTCCGGCTACACCCTGATCGAGGTCTTAATCGTCATCGGCATCCTGGCGCTGGTCATGGCCCTGGTCGTCAGCCGCCTCAGTCGCCCGAGCGACCCTGTGGCGCCCTTCGCCGCCGGCATGGTGAGTTACCTCAACAGCGTTGCCGCCGACGCCTCCAGCCGTGAGCAGGGCGCGTGCGTGAGCTTGCACGAGGGACAGATCGTCACCACGCCAGCCCTGACACCGGCGCCACTGCTCCTGCCCCAAGGGGTGACAGTAAATTTGCCAGAGTTCTGTTACGACGCCAAAGGCAGAGTTTCTACAGCGCAACGCCTCACCGTCGCGTCAGACGATGCCTCCACCACCGCCGACGTCCTGATCGACCCGGGCTACGGCAACGCCCGCCTGGGAGTGAACTGATGCGCACTCAGGCCCACCGCCAGGCCGGCTTCACGGTCATCGAGGTCCTCGTGGCCTTTGTCGTCCTGTCCATCGGGATCGGCATGATCATCCAAAACAACATCGCCCTGACCGAAATCAACAGCCGAGCAGAAGTGCAGTCCCTCCAAGCCACCGCCGCCGAAGCTCTCGCCGAGCGTTACGCCGCCCAGAGCCTCCCCACCGGGTCCACCATCCAGGGCAACGTCAGCGCCGCGGTCCCCCTCCGCGATCTCGACAACGAGCGGGACCGTGCCGTCTGGAACGTCCTGGCCTACACCGTCGCCCGTCCTTCCACCGACCGCGTCACCATCACGGTCTCCCGCCGGGACATCCCCAACGACTCCAATGCCCTCGTCATCGAGGTCACCCCCTAATGCCCCCACAAGGAGATTTGGATGCGTCATCCCCCAGATAAAACGCGTGGCTTCACGCTCATCGAGGTCCTGGTCGCCATCGCGCTCCTCGCCGGCCTCTTCTACAGCGTCGGACCGCTCCTGACCCGCAGCACCCAGGCCAACCGCCAGACAGTCCTCGCTGCAGGAGCCAACAGCAGCATCACCCGGCTCGGCGAACAGATCGCACAGGACATCCGCGGCGGCGAAACCCTCCTCGCCAGCGCCAGCGTCAATAGCCTGGACATGTACAAGCTCCGCCAGGAGATCGTCTTCGACCTCAACCGCGGCCACGACCGCTATCAGGGCAAGACCCTCCACATCCTCAACAACGCCTTCGCGAGCTACGTCGGCAAGGACGTCATGATCGTCGGCAGCCAGGGCGAGTACATGCCCACCCGTGTTGTCTCCAGTACGCCTGACGGCACCGGCAGCGTGGTCGAGTTCAGCTGCAACATGAACATGCCGGGCGGGATCACTGCCTTCACCTATGGTCAACTCAAGCTGGAGAAGACCGCTCAGGGCCTGGTGCGCACCAAGACGGACAACGGGGTCTCTGCTGCCCAGGTTGTCGCCACCAACGTCGACAAGCTCGTGTTTGAACCCACCTACGGCGCTGCCGCTGGGCGCTTCACGGCCACGGCAAAGGCGCCTGCGCCTCGATTGAGCAACCAGAAGCTCGACGGGGTCAACTACGCGATCACCAGTAGCGACGAGCAGCCCGTGATGGCCGCCGGCTATGTGCAGCTGGGCCTGCCGGGGATCTACCCCTGGCCCTGCAACGCCAACCCGGTCGCCCCCCCCAACAATCTGGGCAAGCTGGGCCTGAACGTCACCCTGAACGAGGAACTGGTCGGTCCGGCGACCCTGCGGCCGAGGGTCTACGTGCGCGGACCAGGCCTGTCGACCACCAAGACGACGTTCGGTGCGCAGGTGTACGACAAAATCGCGGCCGGCACGTACATCGGGAGTGCTGACCCCATCACTGTCGGGAACATCATCTACGACCCGCGCGTCGCCCGCAGCCCGGCCAAGATCGGCAACGGCCTGCAGGAAACCATCTTCGTGGACTACACCGTCCGCAAGGGTCGAGTAGTCGTCCAGGTCAGCGGTCTCCCCACTCCGCCCCCTGCGAGCGGCTTGGTGACCTTCAGCGGCCCGGAGACGGTACAGGTACCGGCCCAGACCGGCGCACAGGAAGTTCGACTCACCCCTGGGACCTATGGGATCAACGCGGACCCGATTGGAGCCTACGTGCCCACGGTCAGTGTCTCGACGCTCGTTGTTGACAGCACCACCAACACGGTCGTGACGATCAATTACGCCGTGCCGAAGGGTTCGATCAACGTACAGGTTACGGGTCTGCCTGCGACGTACACGGGTGGTTCGTCGATTCGGGTGAGTGGGCCAGAGAGTGCCACGATCCCCGCCGCCAACGGTGGTGCCACGCTCCTGCTCGTGCCGGGGCAATACACCGTCCAAGCTGACGATGCTGGTACTTACAAGCCCACAATTAGTACGACCACCCTTCAGGTCGACAGCAATAAGACCACTACTGTCACCATCAACTACGCCGATAGCACGCCTCCAGTCCCTGGAGGGCCGCCTCTGCCAGGTGATCCCGTTGTACCTGTTCCTGGTGGACCACCAATCCCTGGCGGCCCTCCAGCGCCGACTGATGGCAACTTCGCACTGTACTTCTATGATCCAGGTAATACTTTCGATCTAAGTCCGTTATTTATCTGGCAGTATAGGTTGGGTAGTCTATACAGAACTTTGACAGTAACGAGCGCGTCTACAGTCTTAACTCTTGATCCCAAAGATACCTATGTGGTTCAGACACCTAGTCGAGAAGCACAGGAAAGTTGTGAATATCCTATTGGAAATCCAGAAGACATGCATTGCTTTATCACCAGCACTGCTATAACCTCAATACCTGATTTTAAAAGGGATGTTCAAGTCATGAATTTAACTACGTTTAGAGGGATTAAAAATGGAGTCGTTCTAATAGGCATAGACAAACGGGGTGGTGGCCGGGGCGGACAAGGTGGCTGTGCTTACCCCAACTATTACGACGAAGTGACCAAACAATGTCTAAGACCTAAAGGCTTTTGAATATCGAAAAGGGGGCGAGATCAATCTCGCCCCCTTTCTCATCTCAACGTTTTAGTACATTACAGCGGTCCAAGAATTTCCCCACTTATTATTACTTACATCCGGCGTAGCGTAGCTATGGCCAGCTCCAAAGCTTGTGAAAGAGGGATACATAATAGCCGTACAGTGTCCAGGGCTTAACATCCAATCTCTTACGGCGCTTTCCGTAGAGTTACGGCCCGTGATGACTATTTCCCCAATGTAGCCAACTTCGTTCACGCCCAGTTCCCTGTAGGCTCGAACCTTTCTTTCGGTAGGACTTGCGCCATAAAAGTAAGAGCTGTTCGTAGCAGTTTCATTATGGAACTCATAGCCTACATTGCTCATGTATTCAGCGTGCTTACGTGACATAAACGACAGAACGCCATTGTATGTCAGAGGATTGCGCGGCGAAAAGTTATTGGCCGCACACGTCCCAGCAATAGCATCTACGCCATTGATTTTCCCGGTAGTACGAACTTCATTGATTAGGTTAAGAACTTCGATTTCTTGCGCGGAAGGCGAAACGTAAATCGTGCCTTCTGGGGTCCCGTTACCAGATCCCACAGCAGCACCGGCTGTCGGTAGGAAGGGTGCCGTCGAAGGAGGATTCGTCGGGGGATTCGTCGGGGGATTCGTCGGAGGGGTTGTTGGCGGGTCCGTCGGAGGATTAGTGGGTGGGGGGGTATCCGTTGGAGGCAGCTCAGTCGTGGGGGGTATGGTGATAGGTGGATTCGTAGGAGGTTTGATATCGGTGCAGGCGCTCAGGCCGAGCACCAGGCCAGCGCAGAGCAGGAGGGGCAGTCGTTTCATAACTCCAGTTCTGCACCAAACAGAACGCTTGTCAAGCGGAGATGCTCTGCGCGCTATGGCCTAGGCCAAGTGCAGGTCTAGAAATCGCATGCTGCACATCAAATTCAACGTCACTCCCGCACATAAACCATCAGTAGCCATGGCCGCATCCAACAGCACCAACGCCGCACTATCTTCCGCCTCATCCATGCCTGCTCCTTCCCAACTGACCGCCCGCGGCTTCGAACGCCTCCAGCAGACGCTGCAGCGCGAACAGGTCCGCCTCGATGAAGCCCGAGAGTACGTGCGTGACCAGCTCGAGTCCAACGAGGCCGAGAGCCTCAACCTCGTCGAAGCCCAACAACAACTCGCCACGCTCGAAGAACGCGTCGAGGAACTCCAGGAGCTGCTCGCCACCGCTCAGATCCTTGAGGTACCCGCTGGAACCCACGACGTGGTGCAGCTGGGCGACGTCGTGCTCCTGACCCATCTGGGCTCCGGCAAGACACAGCGCGTGCAGCTCGTCACTGCAGCTGAGGCCGCCGGCGCGCTGGGCGGGGTCCTTCAGGTCAGTCCGGACAGCCCTGTCGGCTCCAGACTCCAGGGTGGCCGTGTCGGCGACACCATCACGGTGACCCTGAAGCAGGACGTGCTGTACCGCATCGAGCAAATCGAGCCCAACACCGACCGCTGAACTCTAAGAAGGTTGCGGCCTGCCCACCCTAATTCCAGCGGGTGCTCATGCTGCCGCTGCCCTTGACGCGTCGGGTCAGATCAGCGGCAGTATCGAGTGACCAGCGCCTGTTCCACCCCACGCCACCGTGCCCAAGCCGCAATGACCTTCAGAATCGGCGTGGAGAGAAACAGCGCTCCAGGCAAACGCATATCACTCATCATCCCCAGCACGGCCAAGTGGGACAGTTGCTTGGGGATTTCCTTCTTTTCATCGTATAACCCGTCCGCCGCCAAGCCCGAGAGAATCCGCAACGAGTTCTCGAGGCCGGTATGGCCGGGACGGACTTCATTTCGGAAACGAATCTGGCCAGGGGTCGCGTTGAAGAACCGGTGAACGACGCCTCCCTTGACCTCGTACGATTCCCCCGGCTGGAGAACGACCGTTCGATTGTTCAGGATCAGGGTCAGTTCACCGTCCAAAGCGGTGAACGTTTCCGCGTACGCCCGGTGATGATGGGAAGGATTTCCGCCCTGCGGCGTGAGCCTAATCTCAAGCTCACTGAGGGAGAACTTCCAGGTGTCTTTCTCTCAGGCGACGAAGAGTGCGGTCGGGGCAACATGTACTCCAATAGGTCAGGTCACCCGGTACTCTAGTCTCCGGTCTATATACATGGTGTCCAACTGCTCTACGGGCGAGGAGACATGTCCTTGAGGAAACGAGTCGATCCTGATCCTAAGCCGTTGCCTGAAATTTACGCCACGGCTACTCACCTCTTAACTGGCTCGGTGGGAGAGACGCTCGGCCCCTTCGACACGCCTCACGATGCCTGTGCAGCGGTGATCGAGAGGGTGGGGCATGTCCTGGTCTGGCAGCGCATGAGCACGGGTGCGTATATCGCTGGGAAGCCCCCGACGTTGTGGAGAGTTGAGGTGCGCGTGAGAACAAGCTGGCCACCGATCACCTGCCCACTCTGCTGACGCACCTCAGGAGAGGTCCTGCCCCTACCCAAGCCTACAGCGCAGGAAAAAGGTGCAGCATGATCTGCGAAGTAGGATGACTGCTCGGGCGCCCTGGTGAGCAGCTCAGTCACGCCATTTCACGTTGTTGAAGTTGGCTACTCGGCACCTGCCGCCGCCTGAGTTCCACACCCTCATGCGTCAAGGTGATGGTATTCCCGGGATAGGTGATTGCCGTGTCGAACGTCAACAGTGCCGCCAGTTCTGCGGCGTGCTTCAGCTCCAGAGTGACCGTGCCGTCGCGCATAGTGATGGTCACGCTGTACATAGGGAGCATGTTGACCTGCCATTCCCGATCCATGGCAACAGGTTTGGCGCATTCATTTCGCCGGTGGCCCTTCCTCCAGATGAAGTTGACCTCATCCCCCAACATCATGCAGGCTCCCGTTATACCCCGGCAAGAAACTGGAGCAGGGTGGGCGTCTCGTTAGAGTAGGCCCGCACCAGACGAGGGAAACAGTATCGGCCCCATCGCTCACCTACTGATCCGAGCCTTGATTCGGAGCGATAGGGCTGCTCAGGCGAACATTCGCCAATTGAGCTCGCTCCAGTAATAAGCAGCCCAGGATCAGCTGACTCGTGATTCATCGTGTTATGAACCTATGCGCAGGTCAGTAGGTGATGCAGATCTGTCTACTTCCCAACATCAGATAACGAGCGGTCTGGAGTCTGTCATAAAGACGTGAGAAGAGGCCCTTGCATACTGGCGCATGGAGAAGAAAATTGGTTTCATCGCACTCTTGGCTGCACTCAGTTGTGCACAGGCCGCTACGCTCAAAGTCGCGACGATCAGCCCGTTATCGGGAAGTCTGTCCTCGGTAGGGATTGAGCTGCGCCGTGGCGCTGAACTTGCTGTCGAAGCAAAAGTTCGTACGTTCAAATTCCAAGGATATGATCTCGTCCTTGCTGCTTTTGATGATCAGGCCTCAGCCACACGAGGTGGTGTGGTCGCTCAAGACGTGTTGGCCGACAGCAGTATTGTCGGCGTCGTCGGTGCCCTGAACTCTAGCGTGTCAAATGTGGTGGCTCAGGCCTTTGAGCCTGTACGACTGGCTAGCATTTCACCTGCGAGTACCAATGACGCGTTGACGAGTCATGCCTGGGCGTCTTTCAGCCGTGTGGTCGCTCCTGATCGTGCACAGGCGGTTGCCGCGGCCCTCAGTAGAGGACAACTTCAGTTTTCCCTGTTCTGAACAGCCTCAACAGGTTTGGGGATCGCCAAAAATGACGAAAGGCGGTCTTCTGGAGGTGTGA
>NZ_LMOM01000052.1 GCF_001424185.1 Deinococcus sp. Leaf326
CGCTGGAAACCAGAACGACTGGTGACCTTTCTGGAGGCGATCATCAGCCCTTTTTCAGCGTCAGGAGCAGTAAAAAATGAAGTTGTCATCTACTGAGACTGTAGTCCTGTCTCTTCTCCCGGAAGGCCTGCTGACGTAGCAGATGATGTAACTCGTCTCCTTCGCCTCCGAATCTATTTGTTGGTATTCCCAAAGGGATACTCAGGAGTAGCAAGCATCTAGGTATGAGCTGGAGAGCGAACGCCGAAACTCCGGGTAATCATAGGCGGCTTGCAAGAGGTACGGAGCAAAAGGGGTTGGTGCATGACGGACTCCTGGGGTGAACGAGTAGACAGGACATAGATCGGTGCCCTGGCTTGTGAGCGCGGTGGGGTCTTAGCGGACAAGGTCTTCGCCAAACGTGGTCAGCTCGGTGGGGCTCAGCGTTGACTCGTGAGCACCGGCGGCCTGATGTCGCACGAGCAGCTGCGCCCGGTCCCAGTGGTGCAGCGACTCGCGCACTTCCCAGGTTTCGCGTTCGGTATCGGCCTGATCTTTTCCGATCACGTCTCGCGTGACTTGGGCGAGTGGGGTTGAGGGGCGAAGGACCTGGTGGGCCTCGGTCAGGGAAGCGGGCGATCGGCGTCGGGCCATGTCGCCACCTCCCCGACGAGCGGACGAGACCTCGGGTGAACAACCGTGTGGAGTGAAGTCATGTGCGCTCGTGCTCTCCCGCGTCAGCGGGGAGGGACCACAGGTCACAGCGGCACCGTGGTCATGGGCGTAGAACAGGAGGACCATGATTCGTCAGCAGCTGCTCATGCCGTCCCCGGAAGATCTCGCGGACTTCCTCAACCGACACACGCGCTCGCGGGATTGCCTCGTGCAAGTCGCTGGTCTCGCAGAAGTGACCTACCAGGGGCGGGCCGCTAGTACAGCCGACGTGGGGACCTACCTCGTGGTGGTCAAGCAGGACGGCAGCTTGCAGATCCATCACCCGACGGGCATCAAGCCGATGAACTGGCAACCGAAAACGGACAGCATTACGGCGCGGGTGGACGAGGACGTCTGCATGCTTCTGGCCTCGCGGCGGAGTCCGGAGGAGTTGGTGCAGGTGGTGTTCCTGGAACCGCAGATGGCGCTCGCGTTGGAACTGGCGCAGGCGGGTGGCTTCGTGTTGCGAGGATCGGAAGCCGAGATGCAGCAGACGCTCGCCGAACATCCCGAGTTGATCGAACCGGGGTTGCGCGTCTTGAACCGGGAGCTGATGGTGGAGTCGGGCGGTATTGACCTTTACGCCCGAGATGCGCAGGGGCGGTATGTGGTGGTGGAACTCAAGCGGGGTCGCGCCACGCAGCACGCGGTGTCTCAGTTGGCGCGGTACGTGCGGTCGGTGGAAGGGAAACTCCCAGCGAAGGCAGTGGTGCGGGGCATCCTGGCGGCGCCCTCGATCACGACACCCGCCCGATTGGAATTGGAGAATCGGGGGCTCGAATTTCGGGAGGTGTCCGCGCTGCCCCAGGCGA
Organism: Deinococcus sp. Leaf326; assembly: GCF_001424185.1. NCBI lineage: Bacteria > Thermotogati > Deinococcota > Deinococci > Deinococcales > Deinococcaceae > Deinococcus > Deinococcus sp. Leaf326. Next base: position 1,506 of record NZ_LMOM01000052.1, read on the forward strand.
CGGCGGCAGCGGGTGGACCAGTGGCGCAGCCCTCGCTCTTCGACTGAACGACAGCAGGAGGGGGTGGCATGTTCACGATGCCACCCCCTCCTGCTGCACTGACTTCAGGCCTGGAGGCCAGCATGCCTCGGAAGCAAGGTCATCTCGAAGTCACCGCCGTCCACCTGAACCCCCACACGGTCGCCTGGCTGCACGTCCGCAGGTAAGCTCGCCAGACTCCACTCTTCTTCACTGGTATCCGGCAGCTGCACAGTCGCCATGTTCCCCCGAATGTTCAACACGATGATGACCTCCAGCGCCCGCTCGTTCATGCGTGCAGTATCTCAACTCGCGAGGGTGCCCAGTTGCCGGCTGGTCTGTTGCAGGATCTGCCACGCCAGACTGTTCGGGTTCAGGCCACCCGGATGCATCACGTACGGAATGCCCTTCGCGCGTGCGACTTCCCGCAGGGCACTGTGCGCGTGACCCATCCAGCGAATGGCAATAACAACCAGTGCGGTCTGCTCCGTGAGGCGGGCATGGGCGTGCGTGCCGTGCGCGTACTCGTCGGCTGCGATCCAATCCAGCTCCGCGAGTCCCAGGCTGGTCATGATCGCCTGGCGGTGAGCGGCATCGGGAACGCCGCCGATCAACACGATGTGGCGGCCCTGGAGAATGCCCCGCACTTCCTGCACGTGCGGCGGGTCGATGGGGATGGAGAGTGGCGCCGTCACGGTAGAGACTGGCGCCGCCAGAATGGGCTCGGGGGTCTGTGCATCCATCGCCTGTGGCGCGTCATGGAGCAATGCCTCGTGGGCCTCTGCCGCCTCTGCGACCAGGAGATCGGCATCCACCTGTTCGAGGATGTGCGCGATCCGTACCCGAAAGGCGACGAGCTCCCGCGGCGAAAAGCAACTTGCGCGCAATGGATGTTGCTCAGCACCCATCATCCGCTCGAAGGCGGCTTGCTGCGGGAGACGAAGACCCGCGAGCCGGACGGCACCGTCACGTTCGCTAGGATGAGCCGCATGGCTGCCCCGCTGACGGAACAGGATCTCTACGAGATCATCCGCAAGTAGGCCGAGCAGATTCGTCAACAGGCTGAGCAGATCGAACAGCTCCTCAAACGTATCGAGCAGTTGGAGCGTCAGCAACGCAAATACGCCGCCCCTCACAGCCGGGGAAGTCGGAAAGCCCACCCGAAGACTGCAGGTCGCCGTGCGGGTGAGGGGGTCTTCACGTACAAGCGTCCTCCTGCTCCCGAGCAGGAGGACCGTGTGATCGAGGTTCCGACGCCCAACACCTGCACCGCCTGCGGCTATACGGGCGAGTTGATCTTCACGCGCCACGACCGCGCCTGGATCAGCGATCTGCCCGCTCAGATCGTGCAGATCACGGCGTACCACGTGCCGGTGATGGCCTGCCCGCACTGCGGGCAGGCCGTGCGTGGCGCGCATCCCGACCTCCAGCCGGATCAACGCGGGGCCACCGCGCATCGTTGCGGCCCCCGACTGGCCGCCACCATCCAGGCGCTGCATCACGAGGTCGGTCTCCCACAGCGCCGCATTCCACGGGTGCTGAGCTTGACCACCGGTATTCGGGTGTCCCAGGGGGCCATCACCCAGGCCGCTCAGCGCCTGGCGCGTGACGGAAGCCCACTGGCGACGCATGTCGAGCATCTGGAACAGGAGCTGCGGGCAGCTCCTGACGTGCACCATGACGACACGGGGTGGCGAATGAACGCGACTCAGGCCTGGGTCAGCACCTTCCGCTCGGCCGAGATCGTGCTGTTCCGGGCGAATCTCCAGCACACCAACATCGAGCTGCGCGCGGTGCTCGGCAATGACTTCGGTGGCGTGCTGGTGTGCGACCGCTTCAAGGTGTACGACAGTCACACGCTGGCAGGGGTCGGGCAGCAAAAATGTCTGGCCCACGTCCTGCGCAACGCCCAGACGGCGAGTGAGCAGGCCCAGGGGAAGCGGGGACGGGGCCGGGAATATGGGCAGCGCCTGGCCGAGGTGTGCCGGGCGTTGATGGCGCTGCATGCCCACCACCGTCGTGGGGGATGCGACCGGGACGAATATCGACAGCAGGGTGAGGCACTCACCCTGCGCCTGGACCTGCTGCTCAACCGGCGGCCACTGAAGACCCCAGGGAACGAACGTCTACGACTGGGGTTGCTGGGGCAGCACCGGCAGGGCCGGTTGCTGCGGTTCCTGGTGGACCCGGATATCCCGCCGACGAACAACGCGGCGGAACGGAGCCTGCGGTCGGTCGTCATTGCGCGCAAGGTCTCACAGTGCAGCAAGAACGCCCTGGGAGCGCAGACGTACATGCGCATCAAGTCGACGGTGGAGACCGCGCGGTTACGCGGTCAGGACCCCGTTGATGTCCTGATCAGCCTGCGTCGCTAATCACGTACATCCGCTCGAAGGCGGCTTGCTGCGGGAGACGAAGACCCGCGTGCCGGCAACACGCCAGGAGATGCCCGGCCGCATCCCGAAGGCGTTCGCCCAACTCGTCAATCTGAAAGCTGTCGGCGAGATCCAACAGGGTGAGCACCTGTCGCAGGGCCAGAGCGACATTCTCATGGGGTGGGATCTGGATGTCGGGCTGCAACGCCTTCCACCCCCAGAGAGGATCGAGGCCGCTGAGTTGGGCGGCGACTTCGACGAGAGGTGGGAGACCCATGCCGGGGGCGCGGTGCATATCGGTCAGGGCACAGCAGCACCGGAGCATCAGTCGTACGTGCAGTTGCTCCCGCTGGAGGGGAGATAGGTCCTGGCGCCATTGATCCTCCAGCCGGTCCAGGGCTCGCCAGAGCAGGTGCTGTTGTGCGGCCTCCACAGGCGAGGCGTCCGTGAGCTGGTGGTAGTGCGTCTGTCGTAACAGGTTCAACGCTCGGTGAACGATGCGGGGTCGGTCCGGTCGCTCAATGAGGCTGCCGGGACGCAGGGCGGCGACGCGGACGCGGCCGAGCTCCTGATGCATCGCCTGGAGGTGCGCCCGGAGCGCCTGGGTATGAACGGCGGAAGTGCGCGCCTCGGTATGTCGGTCACGCGCGATAAGGAGACACCCACCCGCCATGTTCAGGAACACGTTGACGGGGTGATTGGTGTACCGGTCGCGGGCATTGAGGTGCAGGAGCAGCAGAGCGGCGTGCTGCTCCTCGCTGAGCGTGGCGTTCTCCAGCAGGGCATAGAGCGCCGCCTCGCGGGCTTGCCGCTCCGGTGCGAGGGTGGGGTCGGGGTGAAGGGCCGTGAGTGGCGGTGTCAGGGGATGGTCGGGGGAGAGGGTCGGCTGGTGGAGTTGGGGGAAGAGGACACTGCTCTGGAAGAGGGCCGGACGCGGATGGTCGAGGAGGGTAAAGCGCTGGAGCAGCAGGGTGGCCGTCTGATGGACCTCGTGGAGATGCAGGGGGGCGCCATTCGTCCGGTCACGCTGGAGGTCTTCGGCGAGTTCTTCGAAAACGCCTGGGAGGGAGACTTCGCTGGGGAGGAGTCGCTCGACGGTGCAGGCGAGATCCTGGACGAGGCCGAGGGTCTGAGGATCGGCGTCGTGTTGGAAGAGGAGGGTGACGCCGAGCAGGAGACTGTGGCCGGCGAGGAACAGAGTGTGGTGGTGCTGGAGAGAGGTGTAAGAGAGGAGGGAATCCTGGAGCGGCTGCCCATGGAGGAGGTGCGCTTCGAGGTCGCAGAGGTGAGTGGTGAGGGGCTGGAGGATGAGGTCCCAGGTGGCTTTGGGGGAACGGCCGAAGTGGGGGGCAGGGGGAACGGTGTGGGTCGTCATGCCTTCATGGTGTGGGCGGTTCTGGTTGGCCGAGCATGGGGCAAAAGAAAAAGAGGCCCGAAGGCCTCCTGAAGTGCGGGGGACGTTAGAGGGTGCCCTTGAGACTGACGGCGACTTTGAAGGCGACCTTCTTCCCAGCGGGGATCTGAATCTTCTCACTGGTTCCGGGGCGTACGCCGGTCCGGGCGGCGGTCTCTTTGACGCTGAGGGTGCCAAGGCCGGGGAGGCCGACGCTCTTGCCACTCTTGAGGGTATCGACCAGGACCTCGACCATCGCATCAAAGGCCTCGTTCGCCTGCTTACGGGAGAGGTTGGCGCGCTCGGCGATCTGCTCAGTGAGTTCGGCTTTGGCGAGCTTGCCCTTCTCAGCAGGACCGGCCGGGGTGGGCGTAGGGGCAGCGGCGGCCTTCTTCTCGGGGGCGGCCTTAGACTCCGGAGCAGCTTTCGTCTTGGAGGCGGCCTTCTTCGCGGGCTTGGTCATGGGGAACAGTGTGAGGGATAGAGCCGTCCAACGCTATTGGGATTCATTGGGGGCTCGCCTCTAAGGTCGAAGGTGTGAAGACTTGCTCGCGTTCCCAGATGTCATAGAGATGCTGGGCATGCTGTTGCATTCCCGTAAACGTGACGGGTTTCTGCCAGCAGCCGCAGACCTGGGGCGAGGTGATCTGCCCGAGCTGACGATCCACGGGGGTCAGGGAATACAGCAGGACGGGAATGTCCCGGAGCGTTGGGCGCTGGTGTAGGAGCTGGAGCCACGCCAGACCATCGACACCGGGCATATGGAGATCGAGGACCACGAGATCTGGTGCGCTTCCCGTGGCGGCCCGCGTCTCCAGCCAAGCCAACGCACCTGTGGCCTGGGCGTGCGTCGTCAACCTCACGTTCGGGTAGTCCTCAAAGGCAGCTGTGATGAGCAGAAGGTCGGCAACACTGTCGTCCACCACCAGCAGGTGAAGGGCAGCGAGCCTTGAGCCTGAGTCACGGGCCTCTCCAGAACCCAGGGGAATACGGGTCAGCGTGCACGTTCAGCTTCCCGGCTATACCGGAATCGGTTGCCCCGCCAGAAGCCGATGAAGGCCTCGATCTGCGCGAGGAACAACCCAAAATCTGGAGACTTGATGAGGTATGAACTGGCCTGCAACGTGTAGGCCGTCTCAATGTCTGTGGCTGCCTGAGAGGTCGTCAGCATGATGACGGGGATGTGGGTCAGTTCGGGGCTTTCTTTGATCTTGACGAGGACCTCGAATCCCGTCATGCCTGGCATGTTGATGTCGAGGAGCACCACATCGGGGAGATGACCGTGATGACGGTGCATATAGTCCAGGGCTTCTTGGCCACTATCGCAGAGCGTCAAGTCGACCTCGAACTTCTGTTCACTGAAGACTTCTTGGGCGAGGAATTGGTCTGTGGGGCTGTCATCGACGAGGAGAACGCGCAAGTGCGGCGTAGAATAAGTTTATCTCAGGTCAGATAAAGGGCGAGACATCACGTGAAGCGGACATCGGCAGAGCGCGATGGGTCAGGTCGTTGGAGGAAGAAGGAGGGAAGCTTTAATTTCCTGCGGCTGAAGGCGAACACGCTGCTTCACAGGCATGACGCCACACTGTGCAGCCACGGCTCGGACAAGGTCGGCCTGCGGCGGCCAGGGCGTGACCTGCGCGAGACAGGTCTTCATGCGTTGCAGCACGGGCAGGTCAAGCGGGACGGCGAGCTCGTCCTCCAGCGGCGACCAGTGTCCGGTCGCCGGGTCGTACTGCACGCGACTGCCGAAATGCAGCTCGAAGTGCACGCTCAGACCATGACCCGGCGGAGGTGGCGCCAGATCTCGTACCACGCCTCCTTATCTCTCGGACGCTTGCCGCGGAGTTCGATGCGCGAGAGGGTCTGGACCCAGTCAGGGGTCAGCCCAGCACCCAGGACTGGATCGGCAACGAGAGCGGCGAGACCGGTGGGGAGGCTGTCAGCTGTGGTGGTGGCGCCATAGCCGTCGACGCCGCTGAGGAGTTGCTGCACGGTGAGGTTGTACGCGCGGGCGAGCGCTTCGAGCGTCTGGAGGCTGGGTTGCGTGCGGCCGCGCTCCAGGTCACTCAGGTAAGGGACGCTGAGGTCGCAGTGGAGGGCGAGGTCCTTGAGGCGAAAGCCGGTGTCGGCGCGGAGGGTGCGGAAGCGTTCGTGCAGCTGCATTCTTACCCCAGAGCATTTCGTGTGCCGCCCTTCGGGAATGGGAACCGGATCACGCTCTCTGATGGACGAGGGTTGTCCTGCACGCAAACGGGGCAGCGTGCAACCAGAATCGCCCGTATGCTGATGGGTGATGAAATCCTTCCTACTGTTATCTGTGGGCCTGGGTGTGCTGGGCCTGAGTGCGTGCTCGAGCATTGAGAACCCGCCTCCGAACCCGATCCCCTCGACCCGTTCCTATGTCGCTCAACTGGCCGGGACCTGGAACACGAACTTCACCCTCGATACCGCCTTCACGGACCGGATTCAACTCTCCGAGATTCAAACCACTGAAAAGGATCCGAACGACTTCTACATCTGGGGCGCGAATAAGGCGGGGTATCTGGCCCTGGGTTGGTATGACCCGAAGACCAGTGAGTACGTCATCACCGTCAATACCAAAGAACTGACGCAGTTCTACGAGTTCTCGTCGATTGCTGCGGATGGTCGAGTGTCTGGGAACACCTGGTTCTCCAGCGAGCGCGGGTATTCGGACGATTACGCCTTTACGGGGCAGCGCACCCTGGGCACCGCGTCGGTGAACGCACCGCGCGCCCGTGCCGAGGCGGCGCAACTCTTCGAGAAACTGAAAGCCAGCCGCCGCTAGACGCCACAGAACAACGCGGCGGCCCAAAAATGCTTGGGCTGCCGCGTTCTTTTGCTGTCCTCAATTCTGGAAGAGGACATCCAGTCGGACATAGCCGCCGCGTTGGGCTTCGCGTTCGCTGAGGATCACGGTGGTCGGGAGGAAGGCGTAGCCGGCCGTCACGCCTAGCCCAGCGACCGGCACGACTGTCACCTCCAGACTGGTCGAGCTCCCGACGACTCCTGTGGGCCGCTGGCCGATGACGCGGGAGAGCCCCCCGATGCCGAGGCGCGGCGTGAGCCAATACGTGCCCCCAGCGTAGGCCTGCCAGGTCAAGGCCTGGAAGTCGGCCGACGTGCGCAGGCCCAGCCCGGCTCGGAGGTCGAAGCGTTGGAGGTGATAGGTCGCGTCCGTCGTCAGCGAGGCGAGACCTCCTGCTTGAGCGAGGGCGCCCACTTCGCTCGGTCGACAATTCCAAGGCTTCCCCAGCGCCCACTTCGTCCACGTCGGGCGTGAGCCAATACGTGCCCCCAGCGTAGGCCTGCCAGGTCAAGGCCTGGAAGTCGGCCGACGTGCGCAGGCCCAGCCCGGCTCGGAGGTCGAAGCGTTGGAGGTGATAGGTCGCGTCCGTCGTCAGCGAGGCGAGACCTCCTGCTTGAGCGAGGGCGCCCACTTCGTACCGTGCGGTGCTTAGAACCGCGACCGTCTGCCCACGGTAGGCCAGTCCTGCGGCGTACTTGTGACCCGCCTGTACCCCAAAAGCACTTTGCCCCGTGAGCGAGGCGGTCCAGGGTCCCTGGCCGTAGGTGAGGCTGCCCCGTACGCCGGCGGTGAGTCCTTCCTGCACGGTCGCGTCCAGGCCGAGGGTGGCCAGGAGACCGTCGTGGCGATACCGCGTTTCAACCCTTGCCTGAGTGGTGAGGGCAGGGAAGACGTAAGTCGTCGCTCGCAGGCCCACGCTCCAGTGGTTGCCGAGTGGCATTTCTGCCTGCACGCCGGCACGTACCCGCCCAGCTGCACCCGCCGCATTGGGCAGTTCATAGGTCACGTCGTACTGACTCACGCCAAAGCGCCCGGCCAGTCCGATGGCGCCCGCGTGCTGCACGTCCTGGCTGCCCCAACTCACGCGGTCCTCGATCTTGACGGCCAGATCGCGGCTTAGGGGAAGGGCTGCGCTCAGGGCGGTCTCGCTGGCCTGACCGGTCAGGCTCTGGGCATGGCGCAGCTTCACCGCGTAGGGGGCTGTGACGCCTGCTTCGACCATGGCGAAGACCTGGCCCTCCGTCGTTGCACCGATGCCCAGGCCTGCAGTCCAGCGGGGATTCGTCACGGTGCCGAGCAGTTCAGCGCYCAGGATGCCCGTGACGCTGGAATAGGCTGCACCCGCCTTGACGCCGAATGCTTCAGCAACGGACACAACGACATCGGCAGTCACTGTGGTCCCCGAGGTGCCCTTGAGGAGACCGTCGTACCCCTCGCTCTGGGTGACCGCGGCCACGGTCAGCACGCCGGTCTGCCCCAGCCGCTGCTTCAGGCCGATCTCGGCGCGGCCCCCACCACTCACCAGACCGAGCACCCGGACCTGTCGTCCTGGGCTGGTCAGCGTGCCCTTGACGCCGAAGGTGCCCCGACCGGTCTCCTGTGCGTAGGCGGCGACAACTTCGCCTCCATTCAGGGAGGTGCCCCAGGCGTGCCGCGCTCCAATACCCCAGGCGGCTGAGCGCTGGGCGGTATCTCCAGGCCGGCTGAAGGTCACAGTGAGTTGAGGGGCCTCCAGGTCTGGATCGGTGAAGCTCACGGGGCGGGTCAGGATCACGGTGCCCGTGTCGTAGACGATGGTGTAGTCCACGCCGCGCGTGAGCGTTCTCGTCCTGCTCAGCCCCTCGACCGTGGCGGTCAGCACGACGGTCTCGCTGCCAGGCGTCAGGCCTGCGCCCAGATCCACGATGCCGGTTAGTGGGTTGGCGGTGATCTTCTGGCTGCCCGCCTCGACGAGGGCGTGATAGCCGAACACCTGCACTGGACCAGCCTGCACCTTCACGGCCGCCCCATCACTGTTGTACTGCCGTTCGCCGAAGGGCTCAACGGCTGCTTTCAGGGCGTAGCGGGCGGAGAGGCCTGGGCGGCGGTACTCGGCCGCCACAGGGCCCCGTGCCGTGAGGTCGTTCTGGAGCAGGCTGGCGTCCCCTGTGATTAGGTTTCTTGGTGTCTGGACTTCTTCCAGGGGCTGCAGTCCAGCGCTGTCGGCATAGACCCGGAGTTGTCCCCCGAAA
>NZ_LMOM01000053.1 GCF_001424185.1 Deinococcus sp. Leaf326
CTGCTGGACGCACAACCGGGCCAAACGCTGGCGAGCAGCGCACGTCGTGCGCTGCTCGCTCTCCAGCCGGAGCTGTATCTCAACCGCCTGCTGCACCTCTTCACGAAAAACGCGGAATTTCTCGGCCAGCACGGCTATTCACTGTCCTATGCGAGGTGCAACTTCTGAGTAATAGCCTTCTCTTCCTGGATAGTAGTTTGAGGTATCAATCACGACCATTTCTTCAGGAAGGTCCGCAATCAGTGGCTTTAGCGCAGGCATTCTAAAGAATGGAATCGACAGGATCAGAACGTCAATGTCTTTCACAACGTCCTTTGTCCACTGTGCACGGGCACCAGTGGCAAGAACGTCGGTTGCCACTGTCTTCGGGTCACGCGAGTTGGCGACCTTGACGTCATGCCCTGCTGCCGCTGTTCTCAGCGCGATAATTTTACCGATACTGCCAACACCGAGAACTCCAACTTTCATTTTAGATCTCTCCTCTTACTTCGCCTTCGAGCGGCGGACTGGACTGACCGCGGCATTATGAACCCGTGTAACCTCGGCCAGCGATCGCCCAAGCTTAGTGCCCGGCGTGAACGCTTGCCGTGTCGCCATCCGCTCCATCCGGCGAAGAGACGCGGCGCATAAACGCTACCAGCAAGGTCAGGACCAGAGCCGTGCCAGTGGCCATCCCAAAGGCGGCTCGCACCCCCTCTGCGCGGGCGAGCGGCAACGCTATCCCTTCGGCCAGCGCACGCGTGGTTTGTCCAGTCATCACCGTGATCAACAGGGCCGTCCCCGCTGCACCGGCGACCTGCTGGAACGTGTTCATGATGGCGCTACCGTGGGAGTACAGGCGGGCAGGAAGCGGACTGGTCGCGGCCGTAAACAGTGGGGTGAATGTCAGGGCCAGCCCGACGTTCATCACGAGGTGCAGGGCCAACAGTACCGGTGTACCGGTCTCCGCCGTGATCCGGCTGAAGCTCCAGAGCGACAGGGTCAGGAGAATCGCCCCTGGAGTCGCCAGCACAGCCGGGCCATGACGGTCGTACACCCGTCCGATCGTGGGTGCCAGCACACCCATCAATACTCCGCCAGGCAGGACGAGGAGCCCGGTCTGAAGGGTGCTCAGGCCGCGAACCTCCTGGAGGTATAGGGGCAGCAGGATGGCGCCGCCGAAGAAGACGATGGCCAGCAGCATGATCAGCACGACGCCCAACGTGAACATGGGATAGCGCAATGCGCGAAGATCCAGCAGCGGCATGTCCCGGCGTTGTAACACCTGTTGCCGCCAGACGAACAGGAGGAGACTCAGCACACTGAGCGCCAACGGAATGCCGACCAAGGGGTCACTGAGGCCCGCCGGTGATTCACCTAAGCGACTCAGCGCGTAGACGAGTCCACCAAACCCCACGGCTGAGAGAGGCAGCGATACGACATCCAGAGACAGCCGCCGTGGGTCGCTGAAATTCACAAGTGTCCGCGCGCCGTAGATCAGGGCGGCAACGGCGAACGGCAGGACAAACACGAACATAAACCGCCAGGACATGGACTGGAGAATGAGTCCACTCACGGTCGGCCCCAGGGCGGGGGCGACGGCGATGACGATACTGATGCTGCCCATCACGGCGCCACGTCGCTCGGCGGGGATCAGCGTCATGACTGTGGTGAACAGGAGCGGGATCATGATGGCTGTGCCGACCGCCTGCACCACCCGCGCCAATAGAAGCACCCCAAAGGTGGGGGCAATGGCCGCCAGAAGGGTGCCTACAGTGAAGGTCCCCATGGCTAGAAAAAACACAGTGCGGGAGGACAGGCGCTGCATCAGAAAGCCAGTGATGGGAATGATCACGGCCATAGTCAGCATGAACGCAGTGGTCAACCATTGCGCGACGCCTGCGGTGACACGAAATTCGTTGATGAGGGTCGGCAGTGCCACGTTCATGATGGTTTCGTTCAGTACGACGACGAACGCAGCGATCAGGAGAACCAAGATGATGGCACGGTTGCGCGCGTCCTGGCCTGTGGTCACAGGAGCGGAGAGGGGTGGAGCAATCATGAAAGAAGCCACAGGAGAGGAGGGAGGTGTGAGGTCATACAAGGTCTCCAAAAAGCCAAATTGAAACGGAATTGGCCTCCGTTTGCTTTTTCAACAATAAGGAGATAGTCTCCTTATTGTCAAGCTACGCCCACTCCCTTTGATAAGGAGGACTGATCTCTACGGAATCTCGGCCCCCACGCAAACTCCGCACCGACGTCATCCGCAACCGCGCGACCATCCTGAACACAGCACAGCGTCATTTCCAGAGGCACGGCATCGGCACGTCACTGGACGCCATTGCCAAGGAAGCTGGAATCGGACCAGGGACGCTCTACCGTCATTTCCCGACCCGCGAGGCTCTGCTGGCGGCAGTCCTACAGCTCCACTCCCAGGAATTGGTCTCACGTCGCGCAATCCTGATCCAGATAGCAGACCCGGATGAGGCTCTGCAGCAATGGTTGCGCGCCCTGGAGGATTATCTCAATGTCTTCAACGGTCTTCCTGAACCCCTGATGGCAGCGGCTCGGGCAAGCGCACCAGACAGTCCACTCACTTATCCCTGCGATCAGTTGATTGCGATGACAGACGAGTTCCTCCAGGCGGCTCAACGGCAAGGCCATGTCCGTCCTGAGGTGCAGTCGCGTGATCTGTTCTTGGCCACGACAGCCGTCGCCTGGATCCGAGGCGCAGGGTCTATAGATGATGTCAGGCGCCTCCGCCCCCTTATTCAGACTGGGTATAACCGCTCAGACACTCCCAAGAGTCCGCCATGAACATTGGCATTCTCGGCGCTCGCCTCGCCTCAGCTGTGAACGCTTCCAACGCCGTTGGAAGAACGTCTTAGAGCACAACCGGCACTCCCGATTCAAACGACGGAAACATGCGCAAGAAGGTGTGAGGTTGCATGCCGAGATCACCGCTCTCACCCTCATGCCCGCACCAGCGTTTCCACCACGACGAGCCGAAGCAATCACCAACAGGCGTTCTCAACATGGTCAGCGGTCATGGTCGGGGTGGTCTGAACTTTAGGCCACCCTTGCCCTCGGCTTGCCGCGACCCTAATGCAGGCCACACCACCCCCTGAATGCTTTCCCTCCACCCTGAGAATGCCGGCTTCGCTCACCGTACAGTTCCATCCACTTCTCTGGAGGATGCCCTATGACTCTTACTGTTCCACTGTCGCTGCTCGACCTTACAAGGGTCAATAAGGATGAATCAGCCGCTGAAGGCATCGCCCGCAGTGTGCGCCTGGCCCGTACCGCCGACCGGCTCGGGTATCACCGCCTGTGGTTTGCCGAGCACCACAATGCCCCCACCATTGCCTCGTCCGCAACTTCTCTGATGATTCAACACGTGGCCGCGCAGACCGAGAAGTTGCGGTTGGGGTCGGGTGGAATCATGTTGCCCAATCATTCGCCGCTGGTGATCGCGGAGCAATTCGGCATGCTGGAGACGCTCTATCCGGGCCGCATCGACCTGGGTCTGGGCCGCGCCCCCGGCACGGACGGGGCCACTATGCACGCGCTGCGGCGCGATGGACGCGAAGCCGACCGTTTCCCTAACGATGTGCTCGAGTTGCACGGCTACCTCAGCGGGAATTCGCGGATTGCTGGCGTGAACGCCTACCCCGGTGCGGGGACGCATGTGCCGCTCTACATCCTTGGGTCGTCGCTGTTCGGCGCACAACTGGCTGCCCAGTTCGGCCTGCCCTACGCGTTTGCTTCGCATTTTGCGCCTGCAGCGCTCAATGAGGCGGCCCGGATCTACCGGGAGACCTTCGATGCCAACGGTCCGCTCGCCGGGCTGGAGGCGAAACCGCACTTCATCGCTGCGGTGAACGTGATTGCGGCGGACGACGCGAATACGGCGCTCGATCAACGAAGGCAGGCAGAAGATGGGTGGCTGCAGGCGTTCCTGGGACGGGGAAGATCTCTGAGTGCAGAGGAGCTGAGAGCGGTACGGGGGCATCCTCAGGCGCAGCAGATTCTGGGCATGCTTGACCGCACCATTGTAGGCACGCAGTCAGGGGTGGTCAGTGGTCTTGAGAAGTTGGTCCAGGAAGTGAAGGCTGATGAGCTTATCTTGGTGAATCTTGCCGTTGCTGAAGAGCACCAGCACCGCACGTTGGAACTCCTGGCCCCTGCTGCTACATCCTGAGCAGAAGTGAGGACGATCATCTTGTTGTAACGCGCTGTAGAAATCACCTGCTGGTGGTTGATGTTAGCCAAACTTGGGATCTCCCGGATTGCGGCCCATAACTCCGCAGATAATCGGCATGCATGCCTTTCAGTACGTCATATCTACCTAAGAGTTGGGCTACCAGGTCGAGCAGGGACAGTTCACAGCCGCACCGCGCATATCCTGACCTACCCTCCTCGGAAAAGAACAAGGGGGGTTACCTGAGGAGGGAGCGGGCCGGTCGCGAGGTGGTGGGTGTTTGTCTAGGCGATTCGAGTGGCTACTTCTTCCGGATCTTCTTCCTGAGCCTGACTCAACTCGTGGGATGCCGTGACGGCAGCACACTGATCGTCGAGCGGGAGGTGTGCGCCTAGGCCATTCGGATGACGGTCTTCTTCCTGGACCTAACCTGGACTGTGCGACACCTTGGCGAAAGCGCACGCCGGCTGTTAAGAAGAGGGATCCGTTTGGACAGATCTAGACAGAAGACGTGCGTCAGTCTTTACCTGTGCATGCATTAGGCAATACGACACGGCGTGAGCGGTTGGGCGGTTCTGGTGGGCCGGGCACGGAGCAACAGAAAAAGAGGCCCGGAGGCCTCCTGAAGTGCGGGGGAAGTTAGCAGAGCTTCGTCACTACAGAGGCTTCACGCCCACAGTCGTTTCGGACCATCTATCAAGTCCAGTCGGCATACCGCAGGCAGTCAAGAGGATGACTTGGTGATATCGCGGTAGATCTGGATGCCGTTGATCATGTCGATTCCGGTTTTGGGCGTATCCACCGCTTGGATCTCAGCGACCTGGTCGTGGAGCATGCGTGTTCTGTCGGCGCGGGCGAGCGCAGATCGAAGGGTGGCAGCGTCCAGGTCGGTGCAGTACGCGGGAGAACCCGGCTGCATGCGCCAGGAATCAGCCAGGCTCCCCGCGTCAACCGCCTCAAACTCGCGACGCGTGACGCTGAGATTGCAGCGATGGTGCGCGAAGTGGACATGTGCACCCGCTCGGCGATTGCGGAATCCCTCCTGCGCTGGCCTGCTTAAGCCCTGGCCCCCGTGACTGGGGCCTGATCCTGCGCATGGCAAAGCTCCTGATCCAGGCCAAAACAAAGACGCTCTCGCCCGTAAGATCAGCCGGGTCACGGACAGTGAGGTGCTCGAGGTCGAAGCGGCTGGGCATACGTTCGACCTCGCTGTACGCCGGGCGGGACTCACGACCGCTGTCGTCCTCACCCGTCATACCGGACGGCGAGAACCTCACGGTGAAGCTCGAGGGTGAGACCGAGAACCCGTCGGCCAGCGCTGCTTCCTGCTGGCAATCGGTATCGGCCAGGGTAAGGGCGGGAAGAACGTGCTCATCCAACTCGAGGACGGCTAGCAGCTCGTCACGGTGCCTGGGGCGCTTCGAAAGTAAGCGGGACAGGGGCAGAGAGGAGGCCAGGAGGGTGGTCCTCCTGGCCTCCTCTCGTTCGTTCAGCGATCGGCCTGGACACAACCGCCCAGCGGCGTCCAGTGCTCAATCATGGTGACTTCGCAGTCCCCTCCAGGCCACGGTGCATCCGACATGAACAGCATCCCCCCACATCAGAGGAGAAAGTGACGCTCAAGCATCGGCCCGTACCTCCACTTCTCAGGGCGTCGGCTGTGCGATCGTCTCCAAGCCACTCACGATGACGGGTGTGGAGCGCTCCGTCGTGGTCCCATCTCCCAGTTGCCCGGCGTTGTTGAGGCCCCAGCTCTGGACCCTCCCATTCTTATTCAGCGCGAGACTGTGATGGGTGCCCGCAGCGATACTCGTGATTCCGCTGAGGCTCAGCACACTCACCGGCGTCGTCCTCGGTGTCATGACCTTGTCTTCCAGTTGCCCACCGCTGTTCACCCCCCACCCCCAAACGGTGCCGTCCATTTTCAACGCCAAACTGATCCCTCGGCCCGCTGCGATGCTCTTGATCCCACTCAGACCGCTCACAGGAACGGGTGTATTCCGCAGGGTGGTCGTGCCATCCCCCAATTCTCCAAAGCGGTTCGCGCCCCAGCTCCACACGGTGCCGTCTGCCTTCACCGCCAAACTGTGCTCAGAGCCCCCTGCAATGCTCGTGATTCCGCTCAGGCCCTTCACCAGGCTGGGCGTCCTGAAAGCGCTGCCGGTCGTCCCTCTGCCCAACTGCCCAGCGCCGTTATCGCCCCAGCCCAAGACGGTCCCATCCATCTTCACCGCCAAACTGTGTCCTTCTCCCCCAGCGAGACGGGTAGTCCCACTCACTGTCCCATCCCCGAGTTGATACCCGACGTCATCGCCCCACGTGAAGACGGTCCCATCCGCCTTCACCGCCAAATTGTGATCGCCGCCCGCCGTCACGCTCACCACGTCGGAAACCACACTCGCGGGAGCGGGCGTATTCCGCGACGTGGTGGTCCCGTCTCCCAGTTCCCAGTACATGTTATTACCCCAGGTCCAGACGGTCCCATCGGCCCGGAGGGCGACGTTGTGAGCCCTGCCCGCAGCGATACTCAGGACCCCGTTCAGGTCTCTTACGAAGACGGGCGTCGTCCGGTTGGTGTTGGTACCGTCCCCCAGTTGTCCGAATTGGTTGGCGCCCCAACTTTGGACCTCTCCGTCCGTTGTCAACGCCAGACTATGATTTAGCCCCGCAGCGATAGTGTTCCCAATGTTCACGACACCAGTCACCGTCTGACTGAGGATCGGCGTGCCATCCGTCGGGCAGGTGGTCCCCTCAAAGACATTGATTTTGTGCTCTCCCATCGAGAGGAGCTGCACCCGCCACCGGTCCGGAAACCTCGCTGTGCTGATATTCGTCACGCTCATGTTCGCGTCACCCCCACACAGGACCCTCGACGTTCCCGAGGGATCGAGCGTGCTGATGTCGTAATACGCCGGGAGGCTCCGGGTGATGGCTGTGCCGTTCTCCTTGTACGTCATCGTTGGGAACTGCACGTAATTCCCGTAGGTCTGAGTCACGTTGTCCCATTGCTTGACGGCCGAACTGAGCGCCGAGCTGGGTAGACCATCCTGTACGGCAGTCACGTTCAGCGAGAAGCTGAAGGGATCTTTCTTCGCGCCGCCCTCGGCCGCTGGCGTCACGGGGACATCCACGCCGAAGGTCACCATGGTGTTGTCCCCGGGGTGCATCAGGGTGCCACTCCCAGACCTGATGGTATGGGTCCCAGGGAGGTAGGTGGGAAGCCGCGCGAACCACCAACCACTCCCTGTGAGGGTCTTGATGCCTTTCCCGGTGATGTCGACCTGACTCACGTCTTGACCGGTGACGAAGAAATTCGTGAGTATGTCAGAACCCGCACCACTGCCTGTCGTATAAACTTTGGCCTGGGTCAGTTGAAGTTTAGGGATGGCGGCACTCGCGTCCGAGTCATCGAAATACCGGACGTTCGTGAACACACTATCCGTCGTGCTGCCTTGAGGGACCACGGCCATGAACCTTGGGTTGCGGAGCGTCTGAGAGGACGTGTTCGTGACGTAGTAGGACACACGGATATGCCGGATTCCCCTTCTCTCGTCCACGAAGGTCTGGATGTTGTCCCGCGTGAAGCTAAATTGGTCCGGCGCACTGATGAGGTGTTGAGCACTCAGACCGCCTGGCTGGATGGATTGGACCTGGCTGGTGGGGGTGGACGTGCCTACCCCACCAAAGTCGATCTGGAAGACGCCAGGAAGGGCCTGCTGGGGAGATGCGCCCGGAGTTGTGGCTCCTGGGGTCGTCGGACTCGGCACTGAGGAGGGGGTCTGCCCGCACGCGGCGAGGAGGAGTGCGGTGAGCAGGAGGGGCAAGATCGGTCGGGGCATGCTCAGAACTCCTTGTCAAAGGGGAAGAGTTGTAGACGCTGTTCAGGTCAACTGGAATAGAAATGGCGTGCGTCACAGCCGTCCAGGCGCCGAGGGGCGTGAGGGTGGAAGCCATGGAGACGTTAGGGAGCGCCAGGGAAGGCTTAGGGTGCAGGGGGGGAGGCTGAGAGATGCTCGGGGCAGTCATCCGTGCTTCGGGAGTGGAGAGGTGGCGGTGGGGAAGGCTGGGGCCGTTCACTGTCCTGCTGCTGTGGACAGACGCGTCACTTTGGGTCCTGGAGTCGGATGACTTCCCGCAACACCACGCCCATCGTCTGGAGCATGCTCAGCACACCATACAGCGCCGACTGATCGGCGAGCGCGCCTCTGAGTGACGTGACCGGCCGGCCACGGCGAAACTCTGGGGAGAGCTGACGTGACCCCTGTTTCTCGGTCCACTCCGATTGCGACAAGATGGGCAATCTGGAGGCGCGATGAAAGGAAAACGGTACACCGAGCAGCAGATTCTAAGCATTCTTGTCCACTCCGATTGCGACAAGATGGGCAATCTGGAGGCGCGATGAAAGGAAAACGGTACACCGAGCAGCAGATTCTAAGCATTCTTGAACAGGTCGATAGAGGTCAGTCTCTGGCTGAGATGACGCGAATCCATGGCATCGCGGTCAGTACCATCCACCGCTGGAAGGCAAAGTACGGCGGAATGACGAAGGACGAAACCAAAAGGTTTCGTCTCCTGGAGGAAGAAAATCGCCGCCTGAAGAAGCTGGTGGCGGACCTGTCCCTCGACAACCAGGTGCTCAAGGAAGTGGTCGCAAAAAAATGGTGAACCCCGATGCAACGCCACAGTCCCAGACGCCTTTGAAACGGCAGATGGTGGGCYTTGTACGGCAGCGCTTTGGGGTGACGGAACGGCGRGCTTGCCGTCAGCTGGGCTTCTGGCGCTCCACTCAAAGGCACAACAGCCCTGGAGAGGAAAAAGACGAGGCCCTGAAGACCCGTCTACGCGTCCTGGCCTTAGAACGACCGCGCTTCGGCTACCGTCGCCTGCACGTCCTGCTCAAACGAGAAGGGCAACTGGTGAACCACAACCGGGTGTACCGGATCTACCGAGCCGAGGGGCTGGCGGTGCGACGCAAGGCCCGGAAGAAGCTGGCCGCTGGTGAGCGGATGCAGAAACCAGCGGTTTCTGCGGCCAATCAGCGCTGGAGTATGGATTTCATGTCTGATCAGCTTGCCTCAGGTCAGCGGTTTCGCCTCCTGAACGTCGTAGACGACTTCACGCGGGAGTGCTTGGTCATGCATGTCGGCACCTCGATCACRGGTGCAGATGTCGCCCGGTTGCTGACAACGGTGCTGGCTGAGCRYGCTCAGCCAGCGATGATCGTCACCGACAACGGCCCAGAATTCATCAGCAAGGCTTTGGATCAGTGGGCCCACGAGCGCGGCATCATTCAGCACTTCAACCGGCCCGGAAAGCCTGTCGAGAACCTCCACTGGTTCCAGACCCTGTCACAGGCCCGCCTGATCGTGGCTGCCTGGCACCAGGACTACACTGAGGTTCGCCCACACAGCTCTCTGGAAGACCGCTCACCGAATGAATACGCCCGCCTGWWWCAGGCGGGCTGAGGTACGCTGTCTTTGCAACCGGACTGGACCGACCGAGGTGGGAACCTCAAGATGCCTCGGTTCCACCTCTGGAATCCCTCAGTTCTGTCGTAGAGATGCCTCAATTCTGTCGAAAATACGTGCCCAGCCGCAGGTTCCAGGTTTCCGTCGACACGATAGAACCGGGGGAGACACGAGACAGAACTGAGGGATTTTCCGTCAGTTCTTCTGTCCACGACGGTCTATTCACCCCCATTTCCTCTCTCTTGATTGACAATCAAATCAATCTTTACTTCTTTTTTGACTGTAAAATCAACCCAAGGTGGAGATTCGCATCAATGAACTGGATCTGACTCGTGCAGGCATTATCAGTGTGCAGCGAGATCTTTCCCCGGCCGAAACCACTTGGCAAGCGGACTACACACTCGGAGATGTCATGTACCGAGTCACCGGTAGTGCTTTTCATGGTCGCCCCAGGGGCCGGGACGCGGACATCCTCTTGGCCCTACAAACGTTATTCTTCCGCGCCGGTTGTCCAGAAACCAATGCGCTCGAGCTCTCCGCCTCACAACTCCTATCGACCAGCGGACACGCCCGCAATGGACAGAACGGAGAGGAGTAGGGTCCAGGAATGGTCGATCAACTGGTGCCGAACGAACTCTGGACGCTCGTCGAGCCCGTATTTCCTGCGCCGCCTGC